>NZ_JBBOOG010000002.1:0-5748 GCF_038002985.1 Bacillus sp. FSL R5-0431
TTTAGAAGAGATAAAGAAACGGGCAGACTACGATTATATCAAGCCTATTTTTGTAAAGTGAGGTTATGCCCTATGTGTGCGTGGCGAAGGTCGTTAAAAATTGCTTGTCACAATAAGTTGATTGTAGAAGAAGCAAATCGGCAATATAAGCCTGCGTGGATATTCCTCACGTTGACGGTAAAAAATGTTGAGGGCGATGATTTAAAACAAACGATTACTGATATGATGCAAGGCTTTAGAAAGTTGTTTCAATACAAAAAAGTGAAAACTGGAACACTTGGTTTTTTCAGAGCTTTAGAGATTACGAAAAATCATGAAGAAAATACATATCATCCGCATTTTCATGTATTGATTCCAGTGAAAAGAAGTTATTTCACAGGTAAAAGCTATATCAAACAAGCAGAATGGACAAGCCTTTGGAAAAGGGCAATGAAATTGGATTACACACCGATTGTGCATGTGCAGCGGGTCAAAGGAAAAAAGGGAATCGATGCAGAAGCGATTGAAAAAGAAGTCCGCGAAGCAATGGAAGAACAAAAAGCCATTCTTGAAATCTCTAAGTATCCTGTTAAGGATACTGATGTGATACGTGGTAATGAAGTGACCGAGGAGAATTTGGATACGGTCTATTATTTGGATGATGCATTAAGTGCCAGGCGTTTAATCGGTTATGGTGGGATCTTGAAAGATATTCATAAGGAACTGAATTTGACGGATGCCGAGGACGGGGATCTTGTCAGAATTGAAGAAGATGATGATGAGGTGGCTAATGAGACATTTGAAGTCATGGCTCATTGGCATGTTGGCATCAAGAATTACATAATTACATAGAAAAGCAGGCTCTATTAGCCTGCTTTTTTTGTATGGATTAGTTGATTTTTGCTTTTAGAACTCTATAATCTCCACTGCCGTAAAGTCCTACGTCAACACGAGAAGTGTATTCAACAGGTGTGTATTTTAGTGCTTTGAAAGTTCCTCTACTGCGAATTTCCCAAACGCTAGGGTCTAGTTTGTGTTGTTTTGTTTTGTGAGATTTTGAATAAAAGACGCCAGTTAAATATGCATCATAACTGCTACTTTTCAGTTTACCTTTTTCATAAGTGAATTTACCACTTACTTCATGAGCAAAACCAAAAGCAGGAGTGGTATTTTTAACCTTTGCATTGAATTTCTTTTGTTGTACTGCTTTTGTTGAAATGTCTTCAACGTTCATAGACAATTCAAGTTTGTCTCCCTGTACGTTGAGAGGTTCTTGTACTACAACGTTATCTAATCCTTTTTTTAGTTGAGCGTTTGCTTTATCAGTTAGTTGATCTAGTTTGTCGTTGATTCTTTCAACTTCTTTCAGATGTGCTACTGGTTCATTTTGTGTTGCTTTCGCATCTGGAGCATATATTCCTAAAGATAAAGTGATCGTAGCAAGTCCCATTAAAACAGTTGAGCTGATTGATTTTTTTGATAGTTTTGAAGTCATATTGTTCAAATCCTCCTGAAATGATAGTATTACAAGCGGTTACAAAATTTGGTTAAACAACCACAAATAAGGGACGGTGTATTGTGTATGCTAGCTGTTATTTATACGGTTTTAATAATGTTTTTGGTTTTCTATCTACTGAATTATTTAGGTCAGAAACTAATTACTAAAGATCGCCCTATTAATCATTTGATCATCATAGTGATCTCACTTATTGAAGCTATAATTGGTATCGTTTTGGCTTACTATAAACCACCGTTTTTGTAGAATTGATCTATAGAAATCACTCCTTTTTTTGGGTATATTTTCATCCTAACATTGAATGATTTAGTGTTGGGAATTCGTTGGAAAATTTCTTTTTTGGTTGCGGTGTCCGCAATCATTTTTTTTATTTTTTAGAGCTTGGTTTTAATGAAAATTTCTGTGGTAGAATCCGTTCACTGTGGAGGTGAACATGATGACCATTGAAATTCATGTGATGGATTTAGGGGCAATGATTATTTGTGGTTTGATGCTCTTTGCAGTGTGGTTTGAAGAATCAGAAGAAGCCGGCTATTAAGTCGGCTTTTTCTTTACACGCTTGACGGAAATCGAGAGATTTTAGCACGCACACAGGGGTGTGTATAAGTGCGCCATTGTCATGGGTGTTCTATTTCCAAAATTGCCACCACTTTTTTTGTTGAGCAGCAGCAATCATTTTTTTTGCTTCAATGGATTCTTTCAAAGCGAGCATGAGATTTTCATCTCGCTTTTTTTGCTGTTCTTCAAATTGTTCGAGTCGTTTTAGGATGGCCCGATTGAATTTCTCTTGTCTTTGAATGAGATCGGCGACATTGATATCTTGTAGCGGTGTAGCGGTATCCGATATGGACAAGTTTGACCGATACAAGGTCGCTACAAGTTTGGCTACTTCTTCTAGTGATTTACCACTTAATTTAGAGTGTGTGTATATATACTCCATAGCGGATAAATCGGACTCATTATACTGACGCCATCCCTTAGTGTCTCTGGCGAAATTATAGCCATTTTTCTCAAGCATGGCGGCGTATTTGCGTATCGTGACGCTGGAGACATTGAGCTTGTTTGCAATGTCTTGTGAAGAAAGATAGGTTTCGGGTTTCATAGCGGGTTCACCTCTTTATGATTTATTCGCTACGGTATACGCTACGCCCTCCTAGATCAAAAGGCAAAATGTTTTTGTTTTGCGTAGCGGGTTGAAAGAGAAAAAATTTGATAAGTGTCGCCGGAGACATTTAGGAAAAGGTGAAAAGAGCATAAGGGAAAACTGCAACCACTTTATGTTTGAAATCCCAGTGTGATTTGTTTCGTGGCGGTTGCGATTTTTGAAAGGAATGTGCCTAAAAATGAAATTCTGACACACCTTTTTTTAGGAGAAAAATGCGGTAATGTGGCAGAAACGGCAAAACTGCCACACCATAAAAAGGAAAAGTGAGAAGAATTGAGTAACGTTTTGTGTTTGAAAAGGAGCGCACCTGCACACAAAGAAAGGGAGCGTTTTGCAAAAAAATCAGTAGCAACAAGGGTTCAAAAGCTTTGAATTAAGTTTCGTGTTTGTTTTGTGTTGTTTCGGAAAAGTGTGCACTCAAAAGGAGCGTTACTGTTTAAAAAATGGAGTGAAAAACATTCGGCATGAGTCAACGGTAAGCGGAACGAAAGTGAGCATTAAGGAGTTGACTCATTCACCACACCCAAAGCCTATTGATTCAAACAAACCCCGTTTGTTTGCGCCCGCCGAAGGGGCATCCCCCGAAGATCGGGGGTAGGGGGTTTGAATATTTGCGATCCAACGGGCTGACCGTTGGCGGGTTTGGGCAGAGCCCGAAAAGAGTCACTGGAGAACCAGTGCCCACTTATGCACCTAAATAGGTGCTGTGGGTTTTCTCTCCGTTCAAAGCAGAATGCGAGGCATTGTACCGTTGGCATGAAAGAGTCAAAAATGATAAGATTAAAGAAATATTTGTGCGTTTGTTTTGTTTGGCGAAGGTGCGCAGCGGAAGACGACGACAGTCGTCGAGTGGCAACGAAAAGCGAAGCACCGAGAGCCAAACGGGAACCCCCCCACTCTAACAGGGGGGTACTACGGAAGAAAAAAACAAATTGAAGCTAGTCATAGCTATGGATTGACTCGTTTTGAGTTTGTGACAAAGATTTATTTGAATGATTAAAACGTATAAAAATACCGAGGCTGTAATTCTAAAATGCCTCTGAGAGCGTTCAGATTTGTTTCTGAGCGCTTTTATTTTTGTTCAGGTATTTGAAATAGGGGAATTCGTTAAAAACGCTTATAAGGGATTTAAATGCGTTTTTTCGTTTTGTCTGCTGAATTCATTTTAAAAAACGTTTGCGAGATACCGAAAATTTTCAAAAATGGAAACGCAAGCAAGTTATAGCCGTATTTCATGTGCTAGGATTTAACATAAAAAAGCGATGTATCGGGGGATTGATGGTATGGGAACTATTGCAGCGCCTGTGGTTGGTCAGAAGATTAATGAGTGGTATCGACATATCAAAAGGTTGAATGTGACAGATGCAGAGATTCTCCGTAACGAAGTTAAGAATGAACTGGATTTGATGGAGGAAGACGAACAGGTTGTTCTTTATTTTCAGCTAATGGAATTTCGCCATGAACAGATGCTTGAATACGTAAATCCATCAAAAAATACTGTCAACAAAGCTGATTATTTGAGAGCTGTCGAAGGTGAAGGGAAAAGGCTTACTGGTATTATGGAGTACTACTTCAATTTTTTCAGAGGGATGTATGAGTTTTCTAAAGGGGAGTACATAAAAGCTATTACATTTTATCGCTATGCTGAAAGAAAACTTGATAAAGTAGCTGATGAATTGGAGCGTGCGGAGTTCTTTTTCAAAATGGCAGAAATCTTTTATCACATGAAGCAAACACATCTATCTATGTATTATGTTGAACAGGCGTATCATGCTTATAAGGCAAACAGTATATATCAAGTTAGGTTAATCCAGTGTAGATTCGTGATTGCGGGAAATTATGACGATCTGGTCAGTTATGAGAAGGCACTTCCCCATTTGAAATTAGCTTTACAGGAATCTATTGCACTTGGCCATGATTACATTACGACTAAGGGTTTGTTGAATTTAGGAAACTGTTTTAATAAACAAGATGATGTTGCGAAAGCAACAGTATATTACCAACGTGCATTAGAGTTAGGCGAGAAGATCGGTGCTAAAGAGGTTGTACAAGCTTGTTATGATTTAGCCATCATTTTCTTTAAGCAGGGACTAAAGGAAGAAGCTCTTGACTATTGTGTGAAGGGAAAAAGCTATGCTGAAAAGTATGATGATTATATGTTTGTCGATCTTTTTAATGTGCTTCATGAGTTATATGTGACGGTTTCACCTAGTGTTGAAGTCAATCAAAAATTCGATCAACTTTTATATAGTCGTGGTTATCCTTATTTAGAAGACCTAGCTTTAGAGGCTGGAAGATTTTATAATGACATAGAACGACTGGATGATTCTGTATTTTTTTACAAGAAGATGATCCAAGTTCAGAAACTGATTCAAAGGGGCGATTTTGAATATGACGTTTAAAAAAATTATGGCTGCCGTTTTGATTTTAGCTGTGGCTGTTGCGCCAGTTTATGGTTTAGCGACGCAAGATAACAGCGTTTCTGTTGCTTCAAGGAATGCAACATGATGTATTGAATTTAATTTGTAACATGAAAATGACAGACCTTTAGGGTCTGTTTTTTTGTTGTGCAGCATGATCCAAAAATCAAAAAAAAAATCTCCCCCTGCGGGGAAATTTGGTTTAGTCTTTGGTCTTTTAGGTTTTGAGGTTTTAGTTTTTAAAAAGATGGCGGTTTCGCCAGCTTTTTGGGCGATTTTGACGGAGTCAGAATCGTGTCTTTTCTTATCTTGATACATATAGAAACATTGTCATTTTAAAAAAGTGCAATAAATGCAGTGATATCAAGGCTTTAAAGGTATTTTGACAGCACAAAACTCCATCTGCTATTATTAAGGTGTCGAATCTTAAATAATAGAATGCTAGAGAACTAGCGCAGAAGGAGTTTTTTGCTTTGTTTCATTCATCTGAATCGAATTATATCACCCTTGAGGACAAATCCGCAACAGGTAAAAAGCGGGATTGGAAAGGGAAAAAGTTGAGATCGTCACTGATGGCGTCTCACTATGAAGGACTTGAAAAGCGTACCGGTGCGCCTTACTACGGAAAAAAGGCAGAGAAAGTATGTGATTGTGCGGAATGTCTAGCG